>NZ_CP100399.2 GCF_022631235.3 Psychrobacter raelei | reverse complement strand
GAGGGCGTTCAAAACTCTGTGTCAACTAAATTAAAGACGCATCACCGAATCTAATCGACCAGGGAAATAGATAGACAGCTGCATCATCGTCTGTCCCCAATTACGAATCGGCATCGTCCACTTGGCACTGGCATTTAACATACCAACATACAACAATTTGAGCAAGCTGGTTTCATTCGGGAAAGCGCCTTTGGTTTTAGTAAGTTTACGAAACTGACGATGTACCGCTTCCACCGCATTGGTGGTATAAATAGGCTTTCTGACTGCTTCAGGATACTTAAAATAGGCAGATAGTAAATGCCACTTGTCCCGCCAAGACTTAATCACCGCCGGATACTGATCGCCCCAAACAGCCTCTAAATCATCAAGAGCCAGTTCAGCTGACTCCTTATTAACTGCCTTATAAACAGGCTTTAAATCGCGCATAAAGGCTTTTTGATCACGACTAGCTACATAACGGATACTATTACGGATTTGGTGAATCACACACAGCTGTACTTCTGTATTGGGGAAAATGGCATTGATGGCTTCAGGAAAACCCTTTAGGCCATCCACACAAGCGATGAGAATATCTTGTACGCCACGATTGTGTAAATCTGTGAGCACAGATAGCCAGTAGTTTGCCCCTTCGCTTTCAGAGCAATACAGACCAATGAGTTCTTTTTTGCCTTCGGTATTAAGTGCTAATAGCGTGTAAATGGCTTTGCTGACATAGCGTCCTTCGTCTTTGACCTTGTAGTAAATCGCATCAAGCCAGACAAACGGATAAACGCTGTCGAGTGGACGAGATTGCCATGCTTTAAGCTGCGGTATCAGCTCATCAGTGATGCTACTGATGGTCGCCTCTGAGACCTCAAGTTGGTATATCTCAGCAATGTGGTGGCGTATGTCACGGTAACTCATGCCATGAGAAAATAGCGATAGGATGCGGCTATCGATCTCAGCGGTGAGTTTAGTTTGATGTTTCTTGACCAACACAGGCTCATATTCACCGTTACGATCTCGTGGCGTTTCAAGCTCGAAGCTGCCCGCCGCTGATTTGACGGTCTTTTTGCTGTAACCGTTACGACGGTTGCTTGTAGAACTTTGTTCAAGGTGGCTTTGTATTTCGGCATTTAAGGCAGCTTCGGTGAGCTGTTTGATGAGTGGGGCAAGTACCCCGTCACTGCCTGTGATAGGTTTACCTGCTTGAATGCCTTTTAAGGCTTCGTTAAAGTCAAAGTTTTGCATGGTGTCATTCCTTGTTTTTTACATAGTTTAGGGGAATGACACAGAATTTTGAACACTACCCATTTTTTAAAATGCGGTTTTTTTGTATGTCAATTTCTTATAAAACTAATGCCTAACCCTATTAATAAAATAGTAAGGATAGCTATGAATAGCATCCTGATCTGAACCAGTTGTATCTTTTCTGCAATCTTTATAGCATCTTTAGTATTCTTAAATTTTTTAAGTTTGGTCATTTGTTTTTTCTGGCGCATATTTTTGTCCCGTTATAATTTTACTTCATATCTTATGGGATATGAGCTATTCCATTTTTAGTTTAGGCTAAACCTAAATTTATGCCCCTTTATTAGAGGCTATAACAAAGTATAAGGATGTTAATTGAACCCTTTTTAGGTAGTTTTAGTATATGCCCTTCGGTGAAATTGGACAACCATCTAGAACAACTATGATACTGTACTAGGTATACATCAGAGGACATCATTGAACAAAGAGAGGCTATGTGAACATATCAGTATCAGAAGCATCAAAAAGATGGGGTGTATCAAGGACCACAATCTACAAAAAGATAGATGATGGCGAGCTTTCAAGAAATTCAGACAAGAAAATCGATACTACTGAAATGTTACGGGTGTTTGGGAACCCACCAAGCACTGAACGTACTGAACAAAATGAAAATAATGTCCAATGGACGCCAGTGAACAGTGAAGCTGAACAGGAAAACGTTCAGCTAAAACATGAATTAGAGATGGAAAAACTAAAAAACGTCCACCTGCAGCAGCAGGTGGATCATCACAAGCAGTTGGTTGAAAATTACCAAAAGCAAATTGACCAGTTAAGTAAGAGCTTGGACAAAGCGAATGCTAGTATTCAGGACTTTGCACAAACTAAGCTATTAGAGATGAAAGGTAGCTTATCAGGATCGAGCATCTCTCAAGACGAAAACAACTCCAAGGACAATCAGGGAGACAGTGAAATAGTAAGTTCTGAGTCAAATTCAAAACCTGCTACTAATCAAGAAGCTATCAACACTAAGGGCAAGAAAAGATGGTGGAGCTTGTCTTTGTAAATGCTCTCATGGATAGTTAGGTTTTAACGAGCAAAACCTTTACTTGTTAAAGAGTAGCTAAGTATCACAGTTGTCATGAGCATTTATTAGGAGTAGTATATAGACTATAATCTATATTATGGTTTTATATGTGGACTGTCATCACAACCGATCTATTCAATGATTGGCTTTATCAGCAAGATCAATCGACACAAGAGAAGGTGCTTGCCGCTTTAGTGGTTTTACAGCAGCAAGGCCCAAGCCTAGGGCGCCCTTTAGTGGACACTGTATATGACTCAAAGTTTACCAACATGAAAGAGCTTCGGGTCCAGCATCGAGGTAAACCACTGAGAGCCTTTTTCGCATTTGATCCGAAAAGGCAAGCGATTGTACTTTGTATCGGTGATAAGGGTAATAACAAGCGCTTTTATAAAGAAATGCTAGCCACAGCCGATCAGCAGTATGAGTATCACCTTAAAACCTTGGGGGATTTATAACATGACTAAGACATTACAAGAGCTATTAGCAGAGTGCTCTTTAGACAGCCAGGCGCGTATTCAGCAACTGGCCGAGCAGCTATTTTTGGAAAACCAACTCTACCGCATCCGAGAGGAGCTTGAAATCTCTCAAAAAGAACTTGCTCAAACTTTGGGTATTAAGCAGCCTTCACTATCTGCTATAGAAAACCGTGGCAATGACCTTAAAATCTCAACCATGAAAAAATATGTTGAAGCCATGGGTGGTAAGCTTCGTATTGATGTGGAGCTGCCAACGGGGAAGCATATTGGCTTTACTGTCTGAATATATTCTTCAGATTATATAGAGGAGGATATTGGCTTTGATGCCTTTGAAACCTCAGCAATCAATTGTCTTGAACACTTCACAGTCTGTTGAATATCAGAGTAGCTGTGGCCTGATTTTAGAAGACTGGCAATAATTTTACGCTTTTCCATGTCCTTCCCCCGCCCTTTATATTTACCTTGAGCTTTAGCGCGTGCAATACCTTGCATTTGACGGTTACGTCTATCCTCATAATCCTTTCTGGCAATGGCTGCCAGCATATCAAGTAGCATGTCATTTATAGAGCGTAGTACGCTTTCCATAAACTCCGAGCTATTACCCTGTTGTAATGCCATATATGACGTTGGAAGCTCTTTAGACACCACAGAAAGACGTTTGGCTGATAGTTTTCTCTTTAAGGTATCCCAATCAGTTTGATTTAAACGTGCCAAACGGTCTATCTGTTCAACTAAGATCACATCGCCCTCAGAGGCATCATCAATGAGCTGCATGAGCTGTGGACGTTCTAGCGTCGCTCCTGACTCGTTCTCAGTATAGAATGCTGCGATTTTATGGCCATGCTCTCTAGCAAAAGCAATAAGTTCATCTTTAGCACGATTGGCGTCTTGATCCTTGGTTGAGGCACGAAGGTAGGCTCTAATAAACATAAACACCCAAAATAGTCTGTTATAAGTAGTTCTACTATATCAGTCTATTTTAGGTGGTCTATTAATATTTTATAAGGCGTTTTTAGGTGGTTCCACTAGGGTATACCCTAAAATCAACAATCCAAAATAAGCTAAGTTAATAATGAATGAGATATAATTATGCTATTAAATATACTTGTTAATTACATATTATATAATCTAAAAATTTGATCCAAAAGGAAAGTTAACTCATCATGGACGTACGTAAACACAAGGCTAGTTTTTTTAGCGTAGTAATTACTTTTTTATGTCTCACGCTATCATTAAATGCTAATGCAACAGACTCAGTACTTGAAGCGGTTACCAATGCTGAAACTGAATTAGGCGCTAGAATTGGTCTAGCTGTGCATGATTTGGAAACGGGAAAACGTTGGGAACATAAATCTAATGAACGTTTTCCTCTAAGTAGTACCTTTAAAACACTTGCCTGTGCAAACGTTCTTCAAAGAGTTGATCTAGGTAAAGAAAGAATTGATAGAGTTGTGAGATTCTCTGAAAGCAATCTCGTTACATACTCACCTGTAACAGAAAAACATGTGGGTAAAAAAGGGATGTCGCTCGCAGAGCTGTGTCAGGCCACATTATCAACCAGTGATAATTCAGCTGCCAATTTTATTCTACAAGCGATTGGTGGACCTAAGGCTCTAACGAAATTTTTGCGTTCCATTGGCGACGATACTACGCGCCTTGATCGCTGGGAAACAGAACTTAACGAAGCGGTGCCTGGAGATAAGCGAGACACGACAACACCAATTGCAATGGTAACGACACTTGAAAAGTTACTAATTGACGAAACACTATCTATCAAATCTCGTCAACAACTAGAATCTTGGCTTAAAGGTAATGAGGTTGGCGATGCATTGTTTCGTAAAGGCGTTCCAAGTGACTGGATAGTAGCAGATAGAACAGGCGCTGGTGGTTATGGGTCGCGTGCTATTACTGCGGTGATGTGGCCTCCAAATCGCAAGCCTATCGTAGCCGCTCTATACATTACAGAGACAGACGCCTCGTTTGAAGAAAGAAATGCTGTCATTGCAAAAATTGGTGAGCAAATAGCGAAGACAATATTAATGGAGAATAGCCGTAACTGATTTATTTATAGTTCGATGCCTGTATAGGGAACCGAACCAGTGAATGAGCCTGATTGGTTCACAATAGGCATACTGTTTCTGCTAGAAAATCATTCTACCGGCAAGTATTTCAATCGATATGTCTAAGCTAGTTAATGATTCTAATTCAGCCTCTAGTTTATCTAAAGTAGCTTGACTAGGTTTGCCCTCTGGAAAGAAAATCATCACGCTTGTCGTTTGGTCGACAGGGGTATAGCCAATTGCTTGCAATTCACCACGGTACTTATTTCTAATCAAGCTGGTAATTTCTTCAGACACTTTTTGATCACTATAAATAGCCGCTGATTCATCCGCTGAGCGGTTATTTGTCGGTAATATTTGAATCGGAAGGCTAAAATCCTTAGCATCACTGCTGGTAAATACATAATGATGAATTTCTGCCTTCACATTGGGTTTTGTCATAATAAACAAACGATAGTCTCTAACAGCTTCTTCATCACTGACGGGTTTATCAGCTTTTCTAATGCCTTTTTGGTCAGATGTTGCAAATCCCCAGCTTGCTCCCACTAGATCGTCACCCAGTTGATCAAATAAACCTTGCAATACACCCTCGTCTTGAACCCCGCCTTGCATTGCCAAAATCCTCATCGCTTGTTCCTTACTTACTTTAGAGTCTGACATAACGGCTTGCATCATGACGTCATCAATTTGATAGCGTTGGATCACTTCCTTAGGAAAATTATCAACGATAAGATTATTTGGCTTATCAATTTTTGACCAATCAATGGCTTTCATCGTAACTGGCTTTGAATTAACTTTTGGTAATTCAACGACTTTAGGAATTGGTGGCTGTGTAGTAACAGCTTGACTGCATCCATTTAAAATTAAACTCGTCAATGCTAAAAATATTATTTTATTCACTTTTATTATCCTAATTCTCATAGTGGGTCTAATCAGCCAGCTTAAAGATGACCCCTGCCATCAATGCCGTACACTCATAATGGGGTCGTTTGCGGGAGAGGGCGAAATCCTACGCTAAGGCTTTGGCCAACGATATTCTCCGGTAAGATTGATGTGTTCCCAGGGGATAGGAGAAGTCGCTTGATATCTAGTATGACGTCTGTCGCACCTGCTTGATCGCGGCCGCGATAGCTAGATCGCGTTGCTCCTCTTCTCCATCCGCGTTCCAAGCTGCGGAAAGGCACCCATAAGCGTACGCCTGGTCGAGCAGGCGACGCGGATCGACGTCCAGCGCACGAGAGAATGCGTCCGCCATCTGTGCAATGCGTCTAGGATCGAGACAAAGGTCGTCTCTGTCAGCCGGATCGTAGAACATATTGGCGGCGCCAAAGCCCACTTCACCGACCAGACCGACGGGATCTATCACCAGCCAGCCGCGACTGGAGAACATGATGTTTTCATGATGCAGATCGCCATGTAGCCCACGCAGTTCCGAGGCATTGCTCATCATTTGATCGGCTATAATCGCCGCGTGGACGTAGTCAGTTTGACAACCTGCGTTTTGATCATCGCGCGCCCGCTGAAACAAAGCTGCAAAGCGATCCCGGATCGGGAGAAGGGCAGAAGGCAGGGGTTCCTCAGATGCGGCATACAGCTTCGCCATTAGTTCCGCTGCAATTTCGGTCGCCTGGTAGTCGCCGTGCTCGGCAACGATGTGAGAGAGCATTCGCTCCCCGGCATATTCGAGCAACATCAGATTGTTCTCACGACCGAGCAACCGGACTGCTCCCCTCCCATTGCGCCATACCAGATAGTCGGCCCCGCGCAGTTCATCAGCAATGTCTTCTATAGGTTTCAATCCCTTGACGATTGCAGGAGTCCCGTCTGGCAATGAAACTTTCCAAACGAGGCTGGAAAAGGTGTCCGCAATGAGAACAGGTTGCGAAACGTGCCAATGAGCAGGAAAAACAGGCGGCATGAACATCAACCCCAAGTCAGAGGGTCCAATCGCAGATAGAAGGCAAGGCGTTCGCGGTCGGGGGCTTCGATCCCCAATACATTGAATAGGACAGCGAAGGCGCGCTCTGCTTCATCTGGCGCTGCCCAGTTCTCTTCGGCGTTAGCAATCATGAGTGCCAAATCGGCATAGCGATCTGCTGTTCCGAGCCGCCCAAGGTCGATCAGACCCGTGCATTGAAGAGTTTTAGGGTCCACCATGAAGTTCGGCATGCAGGGATCACCATGGCAAACAACCATATCGGTGCGCTCTTGGTCGAGCCGCACCGGTAGCTCTCGTTCGACACGAGCCAAAAGATCGAGCTGCGGCGTACTCTTGTCCTCGTCCGGTAAGAAGTCGGGATTGACGGCATTGCGGGACACCACATCAACGGCGCGTCCGAACATTCGCGACAGCCTGCGCTCAAACGGACATTGATCAACCGATAGGCTGTGAACAGCGCCAAGTTGCTGCCCCATTGACGGCCACGCTTTGAGCAAATCCGCTCCAGACAGATCAGCCGCCGGTACTCCCGGAATTGCCGTTATCACCAAGCATGCACCCTCCTGTTCCTCCTGCCAGTTGATCACCTCGGGGCAAGCCACACCTCGACCTTTGAGCCAAATGAGGCGGTCACGCTCTCCAGCGAGCTCACCGCGGCGGGAAGCAGGTGCGATTTTCGCGAAGGCATGCCCGTCACCACGTCGAAAAACAAAATCACCAGATTCTCCGCCTCTGACAGGCAACCAGTCAGAATGCGATTCACCAAAAAAAATATTAGTTCGATTCAATGGAGGTTCCTTCAGTTTTCTGATGAAGCGCGGAGGTGAGAGGTGGTCCCACTTGTTTGAACAACTAAAAGCTTATTTATAAGTGATACTCTGCTCTAGTTAAGCTACCTTATTTTGTTGTGGTAGCTGGTCATAGTAAAACTCATCTGGAGTCATTTTGTCCAGACTCGAATGAGGTCGTTTCAAATTATAAAATTCAAAATATGCGTTTAATTGCTTCTTCGCATCCAAAACATTGCTGTAGGCTTTGAGATACACCTCTTCATATTTAACGCTCCGCCATAATCGTTCAACCATCACATTATCAACCCATCGACCTTTACCATCCATACTGATTTGAATGCCATTTGATTTCAATACATCAATAAATGCATCACTGGTAAACTGACTGCCTTGGTCTGTATTAAAGACTTCAGGTCGGCCATATTTTTCAATAGCTTCATTTAATGTTTCTATGCAAAATGTAACCTCCATACTAATCGATACTCTATGCGCAAGTACCTTGCGGCTATGCCAATCAATCACAGCACATAAATAAACAAAGCCTTTTGCCATAGGGATATACGTTATATCCGTAGACCACACTTGATTACTGCGCTGAATAGCCAATCCTTTGAGCAGATATGGATATTTACGGTGAGCTTGATTGGCCTGACTTAGATTTGGTTTACGATATAACGCATTAATGCCCATTTTCTTCATTAAAGTACGTGTATGACGTCGTCCTATATGATGTCCTTGACGATTCAATAAATCACGCATCATACGGCTACCTGCAAAAGGGTATTGCATATGTAACTCATCCATACAGCGCATCAGCTTCAGATCTGATTCACTCACAGGTTTTGGGCGATAGTAATAACAACCACGGGAGACTTTCAGCAGCTTAGCTTGCTTAGATACTGAAATCTGAAGTGAGTCATCGATTAACTTTTGTGGTTGAAGCGACCCAGTTTCTTCAACACACCTTCTAAAAAATCAATTTCTAATGCCTGCTCACCGATTTTTGCATGTAGTTTTTTTAGATCGATGGGTGGTTCTGTTGGAGCTTTTGATTGATCGAAAGCTTGCGAGGAAGCTGAAATCAGTTGATTTTTCCAGTCAATAATTTGGTTTTGATGAACATCAAATTCAGCACTCAATTCAGCAAGTGTTTTTTCTGCTTTAATCGCAGCAAGTGCTACCTTAGCTTTAAAGTCATTTGAATGATTTCTTCTTGGTCTACGTGTCATAAAATACTCCATATATTGATGTTTATAACATCATTTGGGGAGCAAAATATCACTTATAAGTGTTGTTCAAATTTCCTGATCCACCTCTGTGGCTCAACCTGCGAAAAGAAACGAGTTGCTACGTAAGTCCGAGAACATGCTTTCCATGGTCTCTGAGCTCGCCTTTGGGACCGACATATCGGTAGAGAGTGACGCGCTCGATGCCGAGTTCCTTGCAGAGATCGGAAACTGAAGTATCGCGCTGGGCCATGGCGGCTTGCGCGAGACGCACCTGAGCTTTGGTGAGCGCGAATTTTCGTCCGCCCTTGCGACCGCGCGCTCTCGCGGAGGCGAGACCCGCCATGGTGCGCTCTCGGATCAGATCCCGCTCGAACTCGGCCAAGGTGGCGAAGATTCCGAACACCATGCGACCGGACGCAGTCGTGGTGTCGATCTGAGCGCCCTTTCCAGTCAGAACCCGCAGGCCGATCTTGCGGTCTGACAGCTCCTTCACCGTGTTGACCAGATGGGCAAGCGATCGTCCGAGGCGATCGAGCTTCCAGACCACCAGCACATCGCCGTCACGCAATGACTTGAGGCAGGCAGTCAAGCCAGGGCGATCATCACGACCGCCGGAAGCAAGATCATCATAGATATTGTCCCGTTCGACACCTGCGGCGCGCAAGGCGTCGTGCTGCAGGTCGAGAGACTGCGAGCCATCGGCTTTGGAGACGCGGGCATATCCGATCAGCATGTATCACAAACGTTGGTTTGAGGCGGCGCTTCGGCCACGATTGCATTGACCTCTGGAAATGTATCTCAACCAGCTTCATAAACAAAGCGTCTTGAACGCTATCAGATTTTGAAAAAGGAACATGTATGCCGCGTCGCGTCACTCTAACCGATCGGCAGAAAGACGCGCTGTTGCGCTTGCCGACTTCACAGACGGATTTGCTCAAGCACTATACGCTGAGTGATGAAGACCTTGGGCATATCAGGCTGCGTCGGCGCGCTCACAACAGGTTCGGCTTCGCCCTGCAATTGTGTGTCCTGCGCTATCCCGGCCGGGTGCTGGCTCCAGGCGAACTGATCCCTGCAGAGGTCATCGAATTTATCGGAGCGCAGCTTGGCCTGGGTGCCGACGATCTCGTAGACTATGCTGCCCGCGAGGAAACACGGCACGAGCATCTTGCCGAGTTACGGGGGCTCTACGGCTTCCGCACCTTCTCCGGACGTGGTGCGAGCGAGCTGAAGGAATGGTTGTTCCGAGAAGCCGAGATGGCGGTGTCGAACGAGGATATCGCCCGTCGCTTCGTAGCCGAGTGCCGACGCACCCGCACTGTCCTTCCCGCGACATCCACGATCGAGCGGCTTTGTGCCGCGGCTCTCGTCGATGCCGAGCGACGCATCGAGACGAGGATCGCCAGTCGGCTGCCTATGTCGATCCGAGAACAGTTGCTGGCATTGCTCGAGGAGACGGCTGATGATCGGGTGACCCGTTTTGTGTGGCTGCGCCAGTTCGAGCCTGGCTCGAACTCTTCGTCGGCCAACCGGCTGCTCGACCGGCTCGAATATCTGCAACGCATCGATCTCCCCGAGGATCTGCTTGCCGGCGTTCCTGCCCATCGGGTGACTCGTCTGCGCAGGCAGGGTGAACGGTATTATGCCGACGGCATGCGCGATCTCCCGGAGGACAGGCGGCTTGCGATCTTGGCTGTTTGCGTCTCGGAATGGCAGGCGATGTTGGCCGACGCAGTGGTCGAAACCCACGACCGGATCGTCGGCCGTCTCTACCGTGCTTCGGAGCGTATTTGCCATGCAAAGGTCGCAGACGAAGCGGGGGTGGTGCGTGACACCCTGAAATCCTTCGCCGAGATCGGGGGCGCCCTGGTCGATGCACAGGATGATGGCCAGCCGCTGGGCGATGTCATCGCGAGTGGGTCAGGGTGGGACGGCTTAAAAACCCTTGTTGCAATGGCAACCAGGCTGACCGCCACCATGGCCGACGATCCGCTCAATCATGTGCTCGACGGTTATCACCGCTTCCGCCGATACGCTCCACGCATGTTGCGCCTGCTCGATCTGCGAGCTGCGCCCGTTGCACTGCCGCTTCTGGAAGCGGTGACGGCCCTTCGTACCGGTTTGAACGATGCCGCGATGACCAGCTTCTTGCGGCCCAGCTCGAAATGGCATCGCCACCTTCGGGCCCAGAGGGCTGGCGACGCTCGCCTATGGGAGATCGCGGTGCTGTTCCATCTGCGCGATGCGTTCCGCTCCGGAGATGTCTGGCTTACTAGGTCCCGGCGCTATGGCGATCTGAAACACGCACTCGTTCCGGCACAATCCATCGCGGAAGGCGGTCGTCTCGCTGTGCCATTGCGGCCGGAGGAATGGCTGGCAGACCGGCAAGCTCGCCTCGACATGCGGTTGCGCGAGCTTGGCCGTGCCGCTCGCGCAGGCACGATCCCGGGCGGGTCGATTGAAAACGGCGTTCTGCATATCGAGAAACTCGAAGCCGCCGCGCCGACAGGCGCCGAAGATCTGGTGCTCGATCTCTACAAGCAGATCCCGCCCACGCGCATCACCGATCTCCTGCTGGAGGTGGATGCGGCGACCGGCTTCACCGAAGCGTTCACCCATCTGCGCACAGGAGCACCCTGCGCTGACCGGATCGGGCTAATGAACGTTATCTTGGCGGAAGGGATCAACCTCGGCTTGCGCAAAATGGCGGATGCGACAAACACCCACACCTTCTGGGAATTGATCCGCATTGGACGGTGGCATGTCGAGGGCGAAGCCTATGACCGGGCGCTGGCCATGGTGGTCGAGGCACAGGCAGCGTTACCCATGGCCCGGTTCTGGGGCATGGGCACGTCGGCTTCGAGCGACGGACAGTTCTTCGTCGCTACAGAGCAAGGTGAGGCCATGAACCTGGTCAACGCGAAATATGGCAATACCCCGGGCCTGAAAGCCTATAGCCACGTCTCCGACCAATATGCGCCGTTCGCAACCCAGGTGATTCCTGCAACGGCAAGCGAAGCGCCTTACATCCTCGATGGCCTGCTGATGAACGATGCTGGACGCCATATCCGCGAGCAGTTCACCGACACGGGCGGCTTCACCGATCACGTCTTTGCCGCATGTGCCATTCTCGGCTACCGGTTCGCTCCGCGCATCCGCGACCTGCCATCCAAACGGCTCTACGCGTTCAATCCGTCGGCCGCCCCGGCGCACCTGCGAGCGTTGATCGGCGGAAAGGTCAACCAAGCCATGATCGAGCGCAATTGGCCCGACATCCTGCGCATCGCCGCCACCATTGCTGCCGGGACCGTCGCGCCAAGCCAGATTCTGCGGAAACTCGCCTCCTATCCGCGGCAGAACGAGCTCGCGACAGCCCTGCGGGAAGTCGGTCGCGTCGAGCGCACCCTGTTCATGATCGACTGGATTCTGGATGCCGAACTCCAACGGCGTGCCCAGATCGGGCTCAACAAAGGCGAAGCTCATCATGCGCTGAAGCGGGCAATCAGCTTCCACCGCCGCGGTGAAATCCGCGACCGTTCCGCCGAAGGCCAGCATTACCGCATCGCCGGCATGAATCTGCTCGCCGCCATCATCATCTTCTGGAACACCATGAAGCTCGGCGAGGTCGTTGCAAACCAGAAACGCGATGGAAAGCTGCTATCGCCCGATCTCTTGGCCCATGTTTCGCCGCTCGGATGGGAACACATCAATCTCACCGGAGAATATCGCTGGCCAAAGCCTTAGCGTAGGATTCCGCCCCCTCCCGCAAACGACCCCTTCAACATTAACCTGAGTCTGTTCAACGCTAATCATTATAGGATTACCCGATAAGTCGCCTGATTCTGCTATGGCATTACCGCTATGACTAATACGAGCAACGACTGCTAACTGAGTTTTGTCACTACGAGCTGAATTTAACGTGCGATCTGGCATCATCGCATCAAGATTGCTTAAGCGGATACTAGCCTCACCTTGCTTGATAATACTAATGGGTAAACGTTTGGCGGCAAACGGAGGGCCCCCTTTCACATCACGTATCGCTACAAACAACACATCATCAGCTTTCACTAACAGTAATAAATTAGCGTTAATTTTCACTGTCACGTCAATACCTTCTAGCGCTTGCTTTTCTTGCGTGCTAACGTAGTTGCTTAACTCATCTAAGCTTGCTAAAGCTTTAGTATGATCACCTGGTTTGGCCACAATGCTGCCTTGTAAGCGTTTAATCCAACCTTGCGCTTCTGCAAAGTTACTACCACGTGCCTCACCCATTGCCATTAGCATCTGCGCACCTTCATGCTGTGGATTTTTGGCAAGGACATCTTGTAATACACGGCGGCTACTGGCATCAAGCTGACCTTTATTGGCAAAAAAGCTAATCTGCGCATAAGTGGTCGCAATCTCTTCATTGTCTGGTGACAGACGGTAAGCGCGTGACAAAGCTTCAATCGCTGAGTCGGTAGCTTCAAGCGATAAAAACATCATTATAATAAAAACCTGCTATCAAAGCGCCAAATGACGTTATCATGGCGGCAAACTGTGCCCAAGCTAGGCTAGGGGCTAGTCGTTGCCAAGCAACTTGGTTACGAATAACACCAATAGTTGGCAGAATTACCTGCAATAACGCCAGTACAAAAGCGGTAAGCAAGGCAAAATAGCCCAATTCTGTAATCAACATACGGTCTAACCTTATTTACTCTAATGCGGTTGCAGTTTACTGTGGCGGTGGAATTTTTATTATTAGAACCCACCCCGAAATCTGCTGCTATCTCTAGTTTTTAATTGATTTCGAAGGGTTTTATTTAACTACTTTAGGCGGATTTACCAGTGGAGGCGCGCCTTTAAAGCGCAGTAAACGTAACGCATTAAGAGTAACGATCACTGTTGCTCCAGCATCAGCTAGAACCGCAATCCATAGTCCAGTAATGCCGAATATGGTCGTGATCAGAAAGACGCCTTTGAGACCTAAAGCGAAAATGACGTTCTGATGAATGTTGCGCATGGTGGCACGTGAAAGTGCGATGAGATTAGCCATGTCCGTAACACGACTTTTTAATAATGCGATATCGGCCGTCTCAATGGCCACATCGGTACCACCACCCATCGCGATGCCAACATCGGCAGTTGCTAGCGCTGGCGCATCGTTAATACCATCACCAACCATCGCTATTTTGCGGTTGTTCTTCATCTCGTTAAGCAGGCGCAGTTTGTCCTCAGGCAACAGCTCAGCTTCCCATTCCACGTCTAAATTACTGGCAAGTGCTTGAGCGGTTAAGCGGTTGTCGCCTGTTAGCATGACGGAGCGCACACCCATCGCTTTGAGCTGAGCCACACCTTCATGAGCGTCGTCTCGTAATTCGTCTCTTAGCGCGATTAATCCAAGCACTTCACGGTTTTGCTCATCGAAAAGAACAGAGACGGTCTTACCCTCATTTTGCAGCGCCTCAATTTGCGCCTGTTGTGTGGATGAAATCAATGCCTCATCGGCTGCGTAAACAGGCGAACCGATAGCTAGCGCGCGCTCCGCGACAGTTGCGTGTACCGCTTTACCGGCAGTTGCAGAAGCATTGAAGGCCACAGGTATGAACACTTTAGCAGCTTCAGCATGACTAACAATGGCTTCAGCAAGCGGGTGACTAGAACCAGTCTCCACACTGGCAAAAAGTGCCAATATCTCATCTTGACCTTGAGAATTCTGACCTTGAATACTTGAGTCCTCTTGTGTAAAGGCAACAACATCGGTCACGCGTGGTTTGCCTTCAGTTAAAGTGCCTGTCTTGTCAAAAGCGACCGTCTTCACTTGGCCGATAGTTTCTAAAGCACTACCGCCTTTGATCAGCAAGCCACGGCGCGCACCAACAGCAAGACCAGAGGCGATGGCAGCGGGTGTTGATAGTACAAGAGCACAGGGACAGGCAATCAGCAACAGTGCTAGACCGCGATACAACCAAGTCGACCAATCTCCACCCATGGCTAACGGTGGAATGATAATAATTAGTGCGGCAATAGCCATCACTGCCGGTGTGTAATAGCGACTGAATTTCTCAATAAAACGGGCAGTGGGTGCTTTGGAGGCTTGGGCTTGCTCTACCAGCTCAATAATGCGCGAAATGGTGTTATCGGCGGCTGTCTTTTCTACGCGCACTTGGAGCACACCATCGATGTTAATTGACCCTGCAAATACATTGTCACCCATCGTCTTGGCAACAGGAACAGACTCTCCCGTCACGGGCGAATCATCAAGGCTGGACGCACCTTGAACAATGGAACCATCAGCAGATACCCTATCTCCAGGACGCACCAGCACAAGGTCATTCACTTGTAATGAAGTCGCTGGAACGTTACGCTGCCCACCTTGAGCATCAAGTAAAATTGCACTTTTCGGAACCAGCGATGATAAGGCTCTGATGCCAGCGCGAGCGCGATCAGCAGCGATACTCTCAAACAGTTCACCGATTGAGAACAAAAAGACAACCGCTGCGGCCTCTTCAGCTTCACCAATGATAAGTGCGCCAAGCACGGCGACGGACATCAGCGTTTCAATTGAAAAGAATGAACCTGTTTTAGCCAGTGCTAAGGCTTTGCGCGCAAATGGAAAAACGCCTACAATCACAGCGATGGCAAACACCCATATCCCATAAGCGGGCAACAGTAGTGACAGTGCATAACCGCTGCCCATCAAAATACCGAGGCCAACAACCTGTTTGCCTTTTTGAGTTTGCCACCATTGCTTATCCTGCGGAGCCATCTGATTGTCGCTGTCAATATCAATAGCCGATACAGTTTGTTGACCAGTATTGGCAGAGATGCCGAACCCTAGGCTTTTGATTGTTTTTTCGATATCACTAGCCTGAGTCGGCGCACCAGGGGCTAAATTTAGCTCTAGCGTTTCTGTAGCGAAATTCAGCTGAACATCAGAAACCCCAGGCATACGTTTCAAAGCTGTTTCAATCTTGCCGATGCAACTGGCACAGTCCATACCTTCAATATGATATTTCATAATAATTTACCCTTTGAATAATGATATTATGAACCCTATAGTGGCTTTAGAGTCAAGGTTATTTATCTACAGTTTCGTAATTTTAATTTCTCTAGCGCTAGTCTTTACAGCCACTTTAATTATTTAAATCATAGAGGTTGTTATGACAATCAAAATTGGTGAGCTCGCTAAACGCACAGGTGCCACAGTAGAAACCATTCGCTATTATGAAAAAGAGCGTTTATTACCCGAGCCTTTCCGTAGCGAAGGGAATTATCGTTTATATAATGAAGAGCACATTGAGCGTCTACAATTTATCCTACATTGCCGTACGCTCGATATGGCTTTAGATGATGTGCGAATCTTACTTGAATACTGGGAGTCGCCTGACAAGGACTGCGGCGATGTGAATAACTTGCTAGATGAGCACATTCATGCTGTGGAAATACGAATGGAAGAACTGATGCACTTAAAGCATCACTTGACCGTTTTGCGCCAGAAATGTGCAAGTAGTGCACCAGCGTCATCATGTGGCATTTTAAACGCGCTTGTCGATAACTCCTGTCATGAGTAATGATATCAGTAGTGTTCATTTCTGACGGATCAAATCATGAAAGGTTAAATACGCCCTGATGTTAAGCACAAAAAAACCCAGCAATGATATTAAGATCACTAGGGCGTGTTGAACATTGGGTATAAATTAATGGCAAAAAAAATAGCGAACGGTTAATCTTTAAGTTCTCACACAAAAAAGATATCGTTCGCTATGCCTCGCACTATGCTCAAAGATGAACACTGGACAAGACTGAAACCTATATTACTAGAACTTAATATCTATGACAAAGGAAATCTTAGACAAACGGTTGAAGGCGTGCTTTATCGCATGCGTGTTGGCTGTCCTTGGCGCGACTTACCCGAGTATTTTGGCAAGCCCAATACCATCTATAAAGCTTACCAGCGCTGGTCTCGCAGTAATAAGCTGATTGCATTATTTACGTTACTGATCAAAGACGCAGACCTTGAGTGGGTCTTCATTGATGGTACTCATATCAAGGCGCATCAGCACAGCAGTAGTGGCAATGAGAACCTACAATCCATTAGCAAAAGTGTGGCAGGCCGCGCGACCAAGATTCACTTAGCAGTTGATGCTCATGGCAATCCGATTACCTTTCTTTTATCAGATGGCACAACCCACGATGTCAAAGTCGCACCTGATTTAATAGATAAGGTTAATTTGAGTAATACAGAGGTTTTATGTGCCGATAAAGGCTATGATTCTGATGCGCTACGAGCCCATATTGAACAAGCAGGGACGCAGGATAACATCCCTCGAAAACGAAACACTCAGTATTCTAACGACCATATGGACTGGGACTTGTATAAAGCCAGGCATCTAGTAGAAAATGCTTTCGCTAAGCTAAAGCAGTATAGGGCGGTTGCCACCAGGTTTGATAAGCTCAAGCAGAGTTATGAAAATACGGTCGCTCTTGCTTGTGCTTATATCTGGCTCAAATTATGAATGTTCAACACGCCCTAGTCAGTTCAAAATAACATGGTGATAAATTGAAGAGTGCTACTGGAATGAATGTTGCGCAGCCTCTGTAATAACAGCATGCAAGGAAAATTTATACCAGTAGCACGATGTCATTTTTGCAGTGAATCGACTATAGCTTACTGGCTGCATTTTTACCTCGTCGTTACAGCTTCTAATACTCGACTATGTTAGATTTATCATTAATCCTTGAAGTTATTTACCATAAGTCTTAATAAATTTGAGTAACGTTATGAGTCAAGAAGATGCCAGTCATAAGCAAAATAAGCATTTGCCTCCAAGTGAGCCTATTGATGTCTATAAAAACAACGATAGTAACTATACTGCTGGCAATCAAGACGCTCATGATCATGACACTCACCTAGAGCAAAACACCGCACCAAGAGATACCAAAGGCTATCAGCGTACGTTACTGATTAGCTTTGTGATCATCACAGGCTATATGTTTATCGAGGCGATTGGTGGCTTACTGACAGGCAGCTTGGCGTTACTCTCTGATGCAGGACACATGCTCAGCGACGCCATCGCCCTTGGTGCGACGTTGATGGCATTTAAAATCGGCGAAAAAGCCGCCACCCATCAAAAGACCTTTGGCTATAAACGCTTTGAGATTATCGTGGCCACCGTCAATGGTGCGACGCTAGTAATTATCGCCTTGATGATTTTTTATGAAGCGATCAAACGCCTTAACTCACCGCCTGAGATTGCTACCCAAGGTATGCTAATCGTCGCCACCATCGGTATGCTGGTTAATATCTTGGTCGCTTGGCTGATGCATCGTGGTAGTAGCGGCAGCGATGGACACACCCACAGCCATGGAGCAAATGCAGACAAAGTAAATAAAGAAAAAGCAAATAAAAGCAATGATTCCAAAGAGCCTGTCAACCTCAATATGCAAAGCGCTTACTTGCATGTATTAAGTGATTTGATGGGCTCTGTCGCCGCGATCATCGCCGCTTTACTGATGATGGGGTTTGGCTGGGTTTGGGCCGATGCCGCAGCGTCGGTGATCGTCGCGGTACTTATCTTAGTAAGTGGTTACCGCGTTGTACGTGATTCGGTACATGTCTTGATGGAGGGCACGCCAGAAGGGATATCGCTGGTAGATGTGGAAGACAAGCTGCTTGCCCATCCACAAGTAAAACAAGTCCACGACCTGCATATTTGGAGCATCACCAGCGGGCTAAATGCGCTATCTTGCCATGTGATGGTCGATGGGGATATGAGAATCTCGGATGCCAGCGTATTGATTGCCAATCTTGAGCAAGGGTTGCTTGCGCTTGGTATTCATCACGCCACCATTCAGGTTGAAAGCTTGTCACACCCGCAGACCAGCGCCCATAGCGATGCATTGGTCTGCGACATATCAGAGCAGCAAAGCTCTGCGAATAACCATATCAGGCACAGTCACTAGTCACTAGGGCGTGTTGAACCTTCAACCATGGCACTGACAGAGACTATTTGTGAATGTTCAACACGCCTTACTGGGTTGGAGGAAATAACAACTATGTTGTGCTGACTTAGAAAGTCTTATTTATCATTCATAGCAAGGTAGATATTACGATCTGATGCGGATGCGTCATCCACGTATTTTGAATCGCGCCATGTCGTATAAGCATAGACACCACTGTATGGGCTGATGCTGTTCTGACGGAAGTCAGAAATCCAATTTGTACCATCGAAAATTTGAATATGGCCATGTGGACGCTTTGATGAGCGATCATAGACAATAACATCACCTACTTGGGTTGGCATATCATTGCTGATTTTGCTGAAACCTGCTTTCTCAAGTGTGCCACGAGTAGCGTACTGATAGGCTGAAGGATTTGGAGTGAACTCATAACCAGCTGATTGTAGTGCTTTACGTACGTAACGGGCACAATATCCAGAGCTGCCAGATAAAGCCACTTTTGAGGCGCGAGCAGCAGCGATAGCGGGGGCTGAATTGCTGTCAGGAACCTTATTGACTTGCTGCTGTTGTTTTTCAGCGTATAAGCGGCTGTTTAATGATGAAAGCTGATTCTCTTTTTGCTTGGCCTGCGCACTTAGGTTGCTAATTGCTTGACTAATTTCATCATTATTAGAAACATAAGCACCACTTTTGGTGCTATAGATGTTTTTTGATGAACCGTAGTTTGATGCCACAGAAGTATTGGTGATGGTATTATTTGTTTGAGAGATTGTGATAGCAGCACCACTCGTTTGTGCTATGCCCATACCCAGTACTGACAAAATCAATAAAGCCTGTTTCATAAATCTAATACCTACGGTTAATTCAAAATCGTCTGTTATCAACAACAGCGCAGTCAATTAAATCTCAATAACTCAAGTATATATATGTCATAGTGACTGATACTTCTGCTGCATATTATTCATATAAAAAATGATTATTGGCGATCACAGCTCATTGAAGTCTTACGAAGCTGTTACAAATCAAGCTGCTGACCAAAACACAAAGCCGACTTTAGCATAGGCTGTTTAGCCTGTCATTCCCCTTAAAAACCCCAAAAATACTTTTTTGATGTCGAAAAAATTGCTAATATCCCACATTTTACAATGTAAGTTTGTGTAACATGTACAGAATATAGCTGACTAGATTGACCACAATTTCTACTGTTTTATAAGCAAAAAAACGTCTGAGGGTTAAATCTATAATTTAGATTTAACCCTCAGACGTTTTTCTATTGGATGAAGTAATTACCCTATATAGGGTCTAACTAATTATTAAGATAATATAATAATTTATAATATTAATATAGATGCTAATTCCCTACTAGCTTATGTAATATTACGTAATTGTTTCGATACATCCTGTATATTCTTGTATTAACCCTTAGTCATTTATCTATTTTAAGGGTTAATAACCGATAAATTCGCTTACATTGTCATCAAAAGTTACAAATTCAAAGTTATTTTTAATTTTAAAGTCGCAATAGCTAATGAATTTTTTGATGAAGAATCATTTTATAAGCAATAGAACAGTCTTATACCTACCTCATTTACTTTTAACGCTAACACTATAATCAAAGTATTCTTAACTGCTAACACACTATAATTGCTGCTCTACCGATTCAATATCAGCATAAACTTGGGTTGTCCCGTCTTTATTGAGCTGCATAACCTGATAGGGCATGAATTTATTTTGATACTCCATACCTGGGCTACCAATAGGCATGCCAGGTACGGCAAGACCCATAGCTTGTACTGGCGGATTTTCTAAAAACTGCGCCATATATTTAGCGGGTACATGACCTTCAAAGACGTAACCATCCGTAGTGACTACAGTATGGCAAGAACGCATTTCATTTGGAACGCTGTAGCGCTCT
The DNA here is from genome assembly GCF_022631235.3 of Psychrobacter raelei. Taxonomy (NCBI): domain Bacteria; kingdom Pseudomonadati; phylum Pseudomonadota; class Gammaproteobacteria; order Moraxellales; family Moraxellaceae; genus Psychrobacter; species Psychrobacter raelei. Next base: position 14,836 of record NZ_CP100399.2, on the reverse strand, counting down.
TTAAATACGGCTAAGTCCGCAACATCTTGCGCGGTTGCACTTAGACCATTATCTTCTGCATGACTTATCCATTCTTTACAGCAGCCGCAATTGGCATCTTTATAGACAGTGGCTGATACGTTTTTTAGTAAGTCTGGTTTACTTACTGATGTCATCATAGAATTATTTATAACGTTTGGTTCAGCTGTCTTTGGAACAGCCAAAACATCTTCAGTTGATGCCGATGTTGTGCTTGCATCAGATACGCCACTACTCGGTTGGCTACAAGCAAATAGTGATGAGGCAGCCAGTAATAATAACGTACTACGCAACCCCTTAGACAGATAACGATTGCATATAAGACTGGATTTTATTTTTAAGGGGGGCATAGTGCTTTCTCATGTACTGTAGATATTGTGAGCTATAGAAGATCAAGTAACACTTCATATCGTTTGGTAATGTAGCATAATAACCCATTAAACGGAGTACGTAAATTCATCCATTGAGCAGTGCAGGCTGGTATCATAAGCAGTTTTTATTTTAAAATACTGCCTGTAGTATTAACGGCTCTATCTAAGTTTTGGATTTTGATTAAAAATTCAAGGCTCATAATTTTGGATAATTTGCGATGCGCCTGTCTACTATTAATCTACAAAAGCGTTTGAGTACTCACTTAAATCAATTACCGCTATCGCTTACGCTAGTAGTAGCATGGCTTGCAGGAGCTATTTTTTTATTTTCGCTAGCGCCTTATGGGTTTTGGCCGCTAGCAATAGTATCACCAGCGATTTTATATGCGCTGTTGGTGACAAGTATGAGTGGTCGTCGCGCTTTTATTATCGGTGAAGCTTACGGTATGGGGCTATGGTGCGTCGGCGGCTTTTGGCTCTATACTGCTATCCATGATTATAGCGATACACCAACGTGGCTCGCATTGATTATGATTGCATTGATGGGTCTCGGTATGGGACTATTTCATGGATTGTTAGCACTAGTCTTTAACCGTATGGTAGGCAAACAACCCTTTTCATTTGCTGCTCTTTGGGTGCTACAAGAATGGTTAAAAACTTGGTTATTCACAGGCTTTCCGTGGCTGTTTGTTGGTTATGCATTTACTGAAGAGTATTGGTTATCGTCCTTAGCACCCGTTGCTGGTGTTTTTTCCGTCTCTTTTGTTGCCATACTATTGGCTGCAAGTTTAGTAGAGCTACTGCTTCGGCGCAGTAGTTATGCCATCGTTTCTGTACTGTTATTAGCCATTAGCACATCATTATGGCTGGTCAATCCGCAATGGACAAAACCTAAGGGCACACCTGATCTGTCAGTGTCATTGATTCAAGGTAATATTTCACAAGATATAAAGTGGCTGACTAAGTATCAAGTAGAAACGCTAAAGATTTATGCGAAGTTAACACGCACTGAGTGGGGACGTGATGTTGTGGTGTGGCCTGAATCATCTATTCCTATGTTTCAGGATGAGGCTGCGGGCTTTATTAGTGAAATGATAGAAATGGCTAATGCGACCAATACGACATGGATAACTGGTATCCCTTATAAGGATAAAGCGGCATTCAATGCCAGTACGGATAAGTATCCCCCATTTTACAATAGCGTGATTGCTCGAGGTGTAGAAGCGGAAGGCCTATACAAGAAGCAGCGTCTAGTGCCTTTTGGAGAGTATATTCCATTTGAAGGCGTGCTCGATATTTTCCCAAGTTTGGCCGGTAGTCAGGATATTAAGAGCTATAGTCGTGGTAGTGATCAGCAGTCACCTCTAAAGGTGCGTGGACACAATATAGGGACGGCTATCTGTTATGAGGTAGCTTATCCAGATACCACGCGTAAAAATGCCATCGATACTGAATTTTTGTTGACCGTCTCTAACGATGCCTGGTTTGGCACTTCAGCAGGACCATTGCAACATTTGCAAATGGTACAAATGCGCGCGCTTGAGAACGGGCGCTGGTTTATTCGAGCGACCAATACTGGTGTTACCGCTATCATTAACCATAAAGGTCGTATTGTAAAACGCGCACCGCAGTTTGAGCGTACTGTACTACGTGGTGAGATACAGGCACGGGTTGGTAACACGCCCTTTATGCTTATGGGAAATTATCCTATCTTGATAATAATAACCTTGTTATTACTACTAAGCTATTTTGGCAAAGGTCTAACCACACTTAGAAGACGAGGGTAATAGTAAACTTAATCATAATAATTTAATCAGTGTAAGTTTTTTATTTTTTCTAGGTAACGTCCTAACTCACGTAAATATAAAAGTTTTAAACTATTGACCCCTGCCGTCAAATCCGTATACATAAACTTGGGAGATTTTAATTACGCAGCTTGACGATAATAATCAAACCACACCTGTCTTGGCGATTGATAGCCCAAACCCTTTTGAATCCTCGTCTGATTGTAGTACAGCTCGATATAACTGATAATATCATTGATGGCTGTGAACCTTGTTTTATAGTCTTGATGATATACCAGCTCATTGACCTCTGCCATCAAACCCGTGCAGTTTAACTTGGGTATTTTAGTTGTGTAGCATTTAGAGCACCCAGCCTCATCAAATCACACCCTCCCCCCAACACCTTTAAACTTCTCAACAAAAGCCGACATCTTCTGAAAAACACTTTGCTTCTTAGTTAGATACTGAGGATTAAGAGGACTTAGCTTAGGTAAGACCTCATTTAGCTCCGTACCATTCTCACTGGCGTACTCACGCTTTAAAGATGCGGTTATATAACGCTTAGCTGCCTCTTCATTAAGGTTTTCAGCAGCAATCATATCCTGAGCTTCACGCTGTTGTTCTATTTGAGCAAAATTAAAGAAGGCCTCAATAATACTAGATTTATCAGGAATATTGTCCAAGTTGGTTTTATTGATGAAATCTACCACCAGACTTTCTTTAGCGCGATTACCAAGGCTGGCTCTAATTACACGACGTACTTCTTCGACCAAGGCGGACTTATCCTTGGTATTCTTATTATGCTCAAAAATCAGCTCAAGGATGTAATCAAGGTTAATCTCTTGAGACTTAAGAAGATCCACCTCAAAAACCACTTCATCCCAGTCAAGCGAGGACTCGCTTTGATGCTTGGCTGCTTTTTCACGGCGCAGCCAATCACGTATGTCGTTATACGTTGATCGATAGTCTTGTACTTCTCGTTCAGCAGGTACATTGATGCTTTGCATGGCAGCAAGATCTTCATCCGTCAAATAGTGCTCAGCTTTGAATGTCTCAACTGCCTCAGCATCAGTATTATCTATGCTTTGAAGCGCTTTTAGGCTCGCGAACTCATCATAGTTTTGTAAGATGTTCTCGACACGTAAGTACTCGCCAAATAACTTAGCAAAGTCCTTTTTGTCCGCCTCTTTGACAATCTCATCAGGGTTAGGAAAGCGTTGCTGCAGCTCTTTAATCACCTCCAAATAGCCACGTCGTGCTTTGCCTGTCGCAATATCGGTAAAGCCTTCTAGATACTCCCTATAGCTTTTTTCTAACACGACGTTCTTAGTATTTCTATCACCAAACAAGGTGATGGCATCAATGGTCGCTTGCTCTAAGTCACGAAACGTCACGATATTACCAAAGGTCTTAGTGGCATCATAAATGCGGTTAGTACGTGAGAACGCTTGCATCAGCCCGTGATAACGAAGGTTTTTATCAACATAGAGCGTGTTTAAGGTTGGCGCATCAAAACCTGTGAGGAACATACCGACAACAATCAGTAAGTCCACATCCTGCTTAATAACGCGTCCTGCAAGATCACGGTAGTAGTTTTGAAAAGACTTACTGTCTACGCCGTAATTGGTCTTAAACATCTCGTTGTAATCATTAATAGCACGGCTTAAAAATTCTTTAGCACTGCTATTCATGGCGGTAGGCTCAAAGCCTTCGTCGGCAATATCACCGATTGCATCTTGTTCTTCATTGGCTGCATAAGAAAAGATAGTGGCAATCTTTAAGGGCCTCTCGCTGTCCTTTTGTAGCTCATTCAAGGCTTCATAGTAAGCCTTTGCTGCGTCCACACTACTAACAGCAAACATGGCATTAAAACCTTTACCACTTCCTTTTAAGCGATGGGTTTTTTGCCTAAAGCTTTTTAAAACGTACTTTGAGATCTCTTCAATACGATCAGGGTGTAATAATAGCTGCTTGTTTTCAGCAGCTGTGAGTTTCTTCTCATCTTGCTCGCTTTCAATGGCTTGAAACTGCGGGCGTACATCATTGTAGTCCACCTTGAACTTCAACACCTTCTCATCACGAATGGCATCAGTGATAACGTATGAATGCAGTTCATGGCCAAACACACTGGCAGTTGTCTCTGCACCCAAGGCGTTTTCTGGGAAGATAGGAGTGCCTGTAAAACCAAACTGGTAGTATTTTTTAAATTTCTTCTTTAAGTTCTTTTGGGCTTCACCAAACTGGCTACGGTGTGCCTCATCAAAGATAAACACCACTTGTTTATGATAAATGGGTAAGTCAGCCTCACCTTTGATCAGGTTATTTAGCTTTTGAATGGTGGTGACAACAATTTTATTATCATCTTTTTCAAGATTACGCTTGAGTCCTGCGGTACTGTCGGAGCCATTAACGCTATCAGGGGAGAAGCGCTGGTACTCTTTCATGGTTTGATAATCAAGATCCTTACGATCCACCACAAAAAACACCTTATCAATAAAAGGTAGCGAAGTTGCTAAGCGGGCAGCTTTAAAGCTGGTTAAAGTCTTACCTGAGCCTGTGGTATGCCAAATATAGCCGCCACTCTCAAGAGTGCTCCACTTCTTGGCTTGATAAGCACTGTTTATTTTCCATAAGATGCGCTCAGTAGCAGCAATCTGATACGGACGCATCACTAATGAGGTGTTACTCACATCAAAGACGGTGTAATGCATCAGCACGTTTAGTAGGGTATTTTTTTGAAAGAATGTCGCGGTAAAATCTTTTAGATCTTTGATTAGGGTGTTATCTGATCTCGCCCAGTTCATGGTGAAATCAAAGCTGTTTTTATTGCGCTTGGTGGTATTGGCAAAATAGCGGGTATCGGTGCCGTTTGAGATCACAAACAGCTGTAGATATTTATATAAAGAGTTATCGGAGTTAAAGCTCTCTTTGCTATAACGATGTACTTGGTTAAATGCTTCACGAATGGCAATACCACGTTTTTTAAGCTCAATTTGCACCAAGGGCAAGCCATTGACCAAAATAGTCACATCATAGCGATTGGCCTGTGTGCCTTTTTGAGCAAACTGTTTAATGACCTGTACTTTGTTACGTGGGATGTTTTTTTTGTCCAGCAGGGCAATGTTCTGCAGGTGTCCATTATCAAAGGTAAAGTCATAGATATGGTCATCATGAATCTTTCGAGCTTTGTCCGTGATGTTATCGCTCGGATTATCAAGATACTCCATTACAAAGCGCTGCCACTCAGCATCTGTAAACTGCACCTCATTTAAGGTCTGCAGCTGTACACGTACGTTAGCGAGCATCGTTTCAGGCGAGTTTAAACCAGGGACAAACTCATATCCCTGGTTTTGTAAGTCTTTGAGTAGTTCACGCTCTAGATCATCTTCAGTCTGATACCCCCCATCAGGCTGATCGCACTTGGTATATTTATTTAAAACGATGAAATTATTCGATTCAGCAATGGTTTTTGTTTGGTCAGTCATGAGATGCTACCTCAGGCTTGGGGAAGCTTAACAGCAGGTCACGGTAATATTCATATTGCTGCTGACGTAGCTCTATTTCACGCGGCAAGCCTTCGGTCAGCGATGTGGTTAAGGCGTCGAATTTATCGAGAATAGAGACGATACGTTTTTGCTCAGAAATTGGCGGGATTGGGATTTTAAAGCTCTTCACTTTGGCATCAGAAACCGCAGGATAAGCGGATCCACTTTGAACATCCTCAAGATAGGTTTTAAAGTTAGATGAGGATAAGTAAAAATAAATCCATTTTGGAATTACAGCACTAGGGTTCGCTCTTAAGACGCAGTATCCTGTACTAACGACCCCACCGGAGTACTCATCGTCAATCAAGCAGATTCTTTGCTGGGTTGGTCTAGTTGTTGCAAAAATGACATCATCCTTTTCAACCAACTTTTTTGCTCTGCTTGGAGCATTTTCAGCTGTTATTTCCGTGGTTTCAGTAATTTTGTTATTTTCACGACTCACAGACGAAAGGTCAATGTATCGATAGACTGAGTCTGTATCGCTCCATTTAATATTGCTTGTTGATAGAGTCAACTCACTTAATTCCTTCCACTCAACCTCACCCTCTTCAAACGTCAGTAACTCATCACGATAGTACGCATACTGCTGCTGACGTGCTGTAAGTTCTGCTGTAAGTTCTGCTGTAAGTTCGGTAAATGTGTCTAAAATTCGGACGATTTCGGCTTGAACGTTGAGCGGTGGTATGGGTATTTTTGCTTTACCTAGACCTTTAGCATTTATTGCCGAAATCTTTCCTGAAGAAATATATGGCTTAATCTGATCTTGAAACATTTTAGTTCTCAAGAAGTAAGATACGTACTTTGGATTTAGTGGGCTTTTATATGAAAAGCAAGCATCATGAATTACAACACTTGACTCTCCCAACCACGCTGTTCCTCTCCCAATATCCTCAATAGTTTCTCCTGCTGCAACAATCACCACATCGCCACATTCCGCAACTCTTAATTTAGAGGCTAAGTCTTTATCAACAAACGATTTAGATGTATTGGCCCAAATATCATAATGAGTGTACATCTCTCCATAATGGATACATGGAAACCCTTCTGAAATCATATCTTTTTTTACAAACCTTTTACCTCTTTGAAATTTTCCAACCTCTTCCAGCAACTTCCACTCAACCTCAACCCCATCAAGTAGCTTTTCCATATAACTTAGCTCACTCATGCCTCAATCTCCGCAACGATTTGATCGATATCAGCACGCAGCTTATCAATCTTAGCAACTGTCGTTTTAAGCTCGCTATTTAAAGTCTTAATATCAATAACCTCACGCGTATCTTCTGCTTCTACGTAAGCACTTACCGATAAGTTATAGTCATTTTTAGCAATAGCGCTGTTATCAACACTGGCAGACAAATAATCCGTATCTTCTTTAGTATCAAACAAAGTCATGATCTGCTCGATATGCGCATCAGTCAGTACGTTAGTATTCGTCTCTGACTTAAACAGCTTACTGGCATCAATAAACTGCGTCTTACCCTCTGTTTTGTGCTTGGATAGCACTAAGATATTAACCGAGATACTGGTTCCAAAGAATAAGTTGGGTGCTAAGGAGATCACCGTCTCTACATAGTTGTTATCTACCAAATACTGACGAATCTTTTGTTCAGCACCGCCGCGATAGAATATCCCAGGGAAGCAGACAATAGCGGCGCGGCCCTTACTCGATAAGTAATTTAATGCATGAAGCACAAAAGCAAAGTCCGCCTTTGATTTAGGGGCTAATACGCCCGCTGGCGCAAAACGCTCATCATTAATTAAGGTCGGATCATCACTACCAATCCACTTCACTGAATACGGTGGGTTAGAGACAATCGCATCAAAGGGTCTATCCTCCCCAAAATGCGGATCTAGCAGCGTGTTACCAAGCTTGATATTAAATTTGTCGTAGTTCACGTTATGTAAAAACATATTCATACGTGCAAGGTTATAGGTGGTGTGGTTAATCTCTTGACCAAAAAACCCCTCTTCAATGATGTGATTATCAAAGTGCTTTTTAGCTTGCAGCAATAAAGAGCCAGAGCCTGCAGCTGGATCGTAGATTTTATTAACCGTTTCTTGTTTATGCATCGCAATTTGAGCAATCAGTTTAGACACGCTTTGAGGGGTGAAGAACTCACCGCCTGATTTACCCGCATTGGCCGCATAGTTTGAGATCAGATACTCATAAGCATCGCCAAATAGATCAATCTCACTGTCCTCAAACTGATGCAGCTTAAGGCCAGCTACCCCTTTAAGTACCGCAGCTAAACGAGTATTTTTATCCGCAACAGTATTACCTAATCGATTACTGGTGGTATCAAAATCAGCAAACAGCCCCTTAATATCAGGCTCAGACGGGTAGCCATTAGCCGAGCTTTCAATCTCTTTAAAAATAGCAGCCAAATCCGTATTTAAGTTCTCGTTTCTATGCGCATTGGCTGCTACGTTAGCAAACAGCTGACTTGGGTATATGAAATAACCCTTAGTCTTAATCGCATCGTCTTTAATATCAGCAGTAATCACCTCATCCAAAAGAGCGGCATAATTAACGCTCTCATCCCCCGCCTCAATATAATGGGCAAAGTTCTCACTGATAAAGCGGTAGAACAAAGTCCCCAACACATACTGTTTAAAATCCCACCCATCGACTGAGCCACGAACCTCGTTTGCAATTTGCCAAATTTGTCGATGCAGTTCCGCACGTTGTTGGGTACTTGTCATGATAAAAAATCCTGTAAAAAAATAAGAGACTAAAACTTACGCACATTGTGCCTAACTAAAAATACATTATCCACGATAACCGTCATCATGGGGAGGAAATGCATCAACCTGCGGATCTGAGAACAACTCACGGATGTCATTATCCGTATAGTCCGTGTCATCAGGTTGCTCAACTTGATCATGCTCTTGCTCAGCTGGATGATCATCAGCTTTAGACACCTCTTCCTCTAAGCCAATATCACCCCCCAAGCTTTTCACCATACTTGCAAACAACTCTTTGTCTGACTTTCTGGTTAAAAATTGTGGGAAGTTTTTCGCAAAGTAATTTTGAATAAATTTTTCATCCTCACTCTCTCCTGCTAACACCTGTCCTAAAAAAGCGCCCATCAATATTTTTTGTTTATTTAAGCGCTTATCAAGCTTTACTTGTTGCAGCTTAGCTTTACGCTTTAATTCCTCTAAGCGTTGACGCTCTTTTAACTCATTGGCTTCTTGATTATCAAAAATAGATACAGACATCATTAACTCCTTTTATTAATATTGATCTAGCATAGCAAGGCGCTAGGCATCATTCAATAATCCATGCTACTCTTTAAGATAGAATAATCATAAACCTGATACATTTTATTTTAATGGGTGATGGTTGGGTCCCCCTGACTAAGGGCGAAGTAACGACTCAGTTTTTAATCTATCCACTTCGTTACTACATTAAAAACTGAATCGCCCTTCGTTGGGGACACCCCAAACCCCGCACACCACGAAAAGATGTGGTGTGCAAAACCTTTAACCTAAGGCCAGCTATTATGACTATGGTGCATATTGCGACTAAAGCAATTTCTAGAAAAGCAGGACAGTCCGCTGTGGCCTGTGCCGCATATCGCGCTGGTGATGTTTTAGAGGATGCTAAGTATGGCAAGGTTCATGATTACTCTAAAAAAAATGGGGTAATGAGCAGTGATATTGTGATGCCTGCTTCGTTAAGAAAAGGGTATGTCAAGATTGATCGCGAGATACTTTGGAATACTGCTGAAGCATTTGAGGCAAGATCTGATAGCCGTGTGGCGCGTGAGTGGTTGATTAATTTGCCTTATGAGCTACCTGAAGATGAGCGTCATGCGCTTGCTCTAGAGTTTGCACAAAAGCTGTGTGATGACATGAATGTGATTGCCGATGTGTGTCTGCATCGCCCTGTGATGAAGCTGCCCTTTGATCCTAATGCCAAGCCCAGCTCTAAGCGGCTGCGTGAAGGGGAGCAAAACCCTGACCCGCGTAATTTTCATGCCCATATTATGGTGACGACGCGCGCGCCAGTGATTGAGCCGGATGGTAGGTTGGCATTTGACCCTAAATTTAAAATCCCTTTTGAGTGGTCTAATAAAAAGCGTAAACAAAATGACCTCCCCTCCTCAAGGGAGGAGATTAAGCGTATTCGTAAGCTTTGGGTGGACACTGCCAATCAAAGACTTAAACAGCGTAATTTACCGCTTATGGATGAGCGTAGTTATAAGGACCAAGGACTTGATCAACAGCCCACCATTAAGATGGGAGTTGAGGCAACTGCCATGGAGCGCCGAGGTATTGCTACCGAAAAGGGAGAAACTAACCGTAAGATTCAAGCACGCAATCACGCCGTGTTAGAGCAAAGGAGAGAAGATGAGCGACGAATTAAACAATATCGAGACGGACTTGCTTGGGCAACTGATCAAAATGAGAGATTATCTGGACTCATTGCAGACACAGAACGACGAGCTGATAGCACAAAACGATGCATTGAAGACGCAAAATCAGGCACTGCTTGGGCAACTAAGCGATGCGAAAACTTACCAAATAGAATTGATGACGCAGACAAAGCAAACCATAAAGCACAACAAAGAATTGATCTCTCAAAACGCTGGGTTACTGCAAACTCAAAAAGAGCTGCAGACAGCGAATCAATCGCTCAGAGCATCCATCAAGACGCTACAAAGCGAGCAAGACCTGCCCCAACCCCGTTCGATGACAAAGCGCGACGAGCAAGAGCTGCTCTACTTGATCAGCAGCAAGGACGAATTGATAGAGAAACTAGAAGAGCAACTTATGAAGATAAGAGAAGATCTGAACGTGCTGAACAGCTTAAGCTAAGACTTGCTCATAAATTACTCACGGCCACCCAACCCGATAATTGTTTGAGATCTGGCTGGAATGAGGACCCTAATGATTACCCTGATAAATATGACTATAGACAAATTGAGGTGATTAAAGACTTTGTGACATCACTTAATCTTCAAAGTAAGGATTTTAGAGACAATTTGATAGCGGTTAAAAACAAGATTGATGAGCGCTTTATTACCAACAACAAGGACCTTATCCACCTGGTTAATCATCCTAAGCAGGAGCGTGAGCAGTATAACGAGCGTTTAACGGCGTGGTTTGAATTTAAAGAAGATATTGACCAAAAAAGAGCTGATTTCAACCAAAGCATTATTCCTAAATTAGGCGGTAGCGCCGGAGAGGTGGGTAGTATGACCCGAGATATCATTTCATCATTTGACTACATTCGAGGGTTAGATCATTTTATTTCTGATGACAAACAAACCATAGAGGCCAGAGAATTAGCTAAATCTCATAGATCAGATACGCTTAATAGTACTTGCCAACAATTCAAGTATGCCTACTCTGATGTGGTCAAACTGCCTAGTGGTCAGCGAGAGAGTTATATAAACGCTCTAAATTCGACTGTAGAGGTGTTTAAAAATATTTATGGTAGTCAGTTACTAGATGAACAAAACAAAGCCATAGAGGCCGGTTTACGTGCGTTTAATAACGATTTACAACGATCTCATAGACCTTCAAGAGGTTTTGGTCGATAAAACACCTTTAGCTAAGAGAAATATGAGTGAATTTTAGATCCAGATAATCATCATGGTCTTCGATTATTTGAGGGTTTTTCTTGTTGTTTTTTTATTTTAAAACAAAAAATCTGTTTTTTAGTTTTTAAAAGTTATTAAAAGCTTTTTAGGTCACTGGGAGAGTTTGTTCTATAAAGGGTTGAGCCATCTAAGTAGGAGGGATTGACGCACGAAGGGGGAGAGATTGACGCACAAGTAGGAGGGATTGACGCACGAAGGGGGAGAGATTGACGCACAAGTAGGAGTAATGTTAAATTACCTCCTACTTTATGAGCTGAGGGTTAAAATTATGACTACCGTTGTTACTTCTACAAATAATAAAAATCCGTTGGCTGTTATGCACAATGACTTAGTACGTGCGTCATACGATATGACAGTAAACGAATTACGTTTATTGCTTATTGTTTTGTCGCAAATGCCGAAATCAGAAAATGAAGAGTTTGATCCTAATCAGCCCTGCTATGTGACAAAAGAGGATTTTGTTCGCCTTGGCGTTGAGCCGAAAAACGTAGTTCGTGAGATTAGAACAGCTTGTAAATTAATGCGTAAAAAAGAGTTTAGGATTGATACTCCAGTTGGAGAGCTAATTTACCCTATCTTTGATAGTGTTCTGAATGTTAAAGACGAAGTGTATAAAAAGCTAAAAGACAAATATCCCAATTCCAAATACGATGAAGAGTTTATAAGAGAATTAAGGCTATATAACTTGTTAGATGTCTTAGATATTGTGGCTAATAGTGATGCTAATATCGTTGTACGCATGGTCATACATCGGGAAGTTGTACCTTACCTCGTTAAGCTACGTAAAAACTTTACAAAGCTATATCTTGATGAATTTTTTACTTTTAGTAGTTCTTATAGCTTCAGAATATATTTTATGATGATGCAATTTAGAGATGAGAAAAAGGCCAAGTGGTGGTGTAAAATCAGTCTTAAAGATTTGCGCAATGCTTTAATGCTGGAGGATAAATACAAGGCGAACAAAGACCTTAAAAAATGGGTTATAGAGGCAGCAATAGATGAAATTAATAATAAGTCACCAATTGAAGCATCTTACGAACTAGAAATGACAGGAAAAAAATATACCCACCTTATCTTAAAATATCAGCTAAAAGACAAAAAGAAGAGCAAATCAATTGATGTTTTTGAGAGTGCTGAAATAACATCTATCAAACGTTTGACTGATAAACAACTGGCTAGAGCAGTACATAGCAAGAAGTTTATTGCAGATTATAACGGCCTAATAGCAGCTCAGAACCCTGCTAACCAATCAAGTGGCGCTTGGATCAGCCACATGGTTGAATGGGTTAAAAAAGATCCTAAACGCTTTACCAAACGTCCTATGCAAGAGTATTTGGACGATGAACAAGCGCCTAGATTCTGAATCCGCTTCACCCTGGCATAAGCGGCTTAAAGCCCCTGGTTCAAAAAGAATCAGGGGCTTTTTCATGAATCTCAGCTTAAAAAACTATCAAGCGAAGTCATTTAACGTAAGGTTATTTATGTGAATAATGATATTTTCCGTTAAGCCGCATAATTAAAATTTACCAAGTTTAACTGTACGGATTTGACAGCAAGGGTCAAATTTCCTCATGTCCAAATCTTTTTCTATTATCTTAGCAGCTAGTTTCTGCTCTTATGTGCTATTGTTTTTTAGTTTGTGAAGATCTTTTTTTTGAGGGAGGTGTCATGCCTAATAGTTGTGCAAAGTTGTTAGCAGATAAGCAGCTGACTGTGATCTTTATTGAAAGTGCTACGGCAGGCTATCTTGCACATCGCTTCTCTTTAACACCTTATTCAGGCGATGTACTAATGGGCAGCTTGGTGTGTTATGACGTGAGAATAAAACAAAGTATGCTAAATATATCAAGTCACCTTATTGATAAGTATACGCCTGAATCTTCTGAAGTAACTGAGGAGTTAGTGAATAAAACTAAAGAAATCATCAAGGCAGATATATATGTCGCCTGTACAGGATTGTTAAAGTCCGGTGGTTCTGAAACACAGGAGAAACCGGTAGGTACGTTTTTTTATTGTATTAGTTATAAAGATGAGATTCATAATTTTCGTAGTGTTTGCCAAGGTCCGCCTAAACAAAAGCTTCGCACCATTAATAGCCTGATTTGTAAGAGTGTTATTGATGTTGTAAGTCAGCCCTAATAGTAGGACGTGTCCTCAATTCGTGCCACTGGATTTGGCTCTGAGATCAATTCACACATAACAATACACTAAGTGCCATGAGGAGAGGTGCCCCTCTAGCTACAACGGAGTACAGTTTTTTAAAATTTGGTTACCTTACAATCTTGTTATTAATGGCTTTAGCCCATCCTATGCACTTATTCTGACATCGCCCACAGGGTTGATCTACCTTCAAAGGTTTATCAACATAGCCGCAATACATGCAAGCATAATACTCATCGGCATTTATCTGATCGACTAATTTATATTGCTTAGGAAAAAGTGGTAAACCATAACGTACCTGGTCGTGAGGGTATAATAATAGGCTAAAATCTCCAGTGGTCTCTAACAGACCAACTCGAACTTGACCTAAATGTTCAACACCTTGCATACGCATTTCAGAAAAAAATTCATCATGTGACATCTCACCTCCTTCAATTTTCTCAAGGACCAATAGACCATCTTCTACGATATAAAGCGAAGTACCTTCTAAAAGGTCTTCAAATGGCTGGTATTTCATCATAAGCCAAGTACATAATCGATAGAGACATATTACAATGCTCATAATAAGCAATGCCTGAATTAATGGTAAATCCTTAGTAAACATAGGGTCCCCTGCGATGGACCCTAATGATAAAATGATAGTTAACTCGAATATAGAGAGCTGCCTAACACCACGCTTCCCAGTGAACCGTAGAAATAAAATGATCATGATAAACATCACAGTGACACGCACAGCAATTTCAGCAGCAAATGCCCACGTCGTATCGAGAATAAATATATTGGCCCAATCCATAGGTTCTTTTCCTACAAGGTAAATGCTTAAGAAAGTTGTCACGGCCACTAAAATTATCTATGGTCAACCTTCTTTAATCTGAATTGATTTCTCAAATTACAACACAACCTACACATATGTAAGACTGCTGCAATAAGGATTAAATCACATAGAACACTAAAAACGTTCATGCTACATACATTTGTTTTAGCCGTGCTTATAGTATTTATATCAACTGATTATTAGTTAAGAAGTTGATGAGTACAAGTTACTTAATCATAAGCCAAGGAGTATGGAAATGAACAGTGAAACCTTAAAAGGTGAATGGAACCAACTTAAAGGTAGTGTTAAGCAGAAGTGGGCAGAACTAACTGACGATGATTTGACTCATATCGAAGGTAGCCGCGATAAGTTGGTAGGACGATTACAAGAACGTTCTGGCCGAACTAAAGAAGAGGTGGAACGTGAGGTTGATGATTGGCGTCGTGAGAACGACTACTAGCAACGAGTATTAATTTTAAAATATAAAAACAATAAGATCATACCTTAAATATCGCTCCTAACCGCATTTTTT